>NZ_JASSPL010000030.1:0-811 GCF_030264805.1 Cobetia sp. LC6
TGTAGTGGCACAGTGAATCTGGCCACCTGACTTTGAGTGTATGATGGCTCACAGAGACAATCAGGTGCAGATGATGACGAAGAAGAGAACTTTTAGCCCGGAATTTCGCTTGGAAGCGGCCCAGCTCGTGGTCGACCAGGGCTACACGCTGAAGGCGGCGTGTGAGGCCATGGGGGTTGGAAAATCCACCATGGAGTATTGGGTTCGCAGGCTTCGCGCTGAGCGGGCAGGCAAGGCGCCGCTGAAAGGTGAGGCTCTGACGCCGGAACAGCGTGAGATCCAGGAACTGAAGCGCAAGCTGCGGCGAGTGGAAGAAGAGAAGGCAATATTAAAAAAGGCTACCGCTCTCTTGATGTCGGACTCCCTGAGCAATTCTCGATAATCGAGCGACTTGAAGAGAGCTACGCGGTGCAGCACTTGTGTCAGGTGTTTGGGGTGCATCGCAGTAGCTACCGGGCTTGGCGTAGTCGGGATAGAAGACCTTGTGAGACTGAGCAGAAGCTGCTGGCTCAGGTTGTCGAGGCGCATACCGTCAGTAACGGCTCTGCCGGCGCTCGCAGCATTGCAAAAATGGTCACGCAGGCAGGAATACCGTTGAGTCGTTATCGGGCCAGCAGGCGGATGAAGCAGCTGGGGCTGATGAGTTCGCAGCCGCCGAGGCACGCCTACAAGAAGGCTGATCAGCCACACCTGGATATACCGAATGTTCTTGATCGGGAGTTCGATGTAAAGAAGCCCAATCAGGTATGGACCGGCGACATTACCTATATTTGGACAGGGGCACGCTGGGCTTATCTGGCAGTGGTCATCG
>NZ_JASSPL010000031.1:0-760 GCF_030264805.1 Cobetia sp. LC6
CGAGCCGGTGATGAACTGGTCGCGATAGCTGCTGCGCAGGCGTTCGCCGCTGCGCGCCTGCTGATCCAGCGCCTTGATACGCGCCTCGACCGCGGGCTGACTGGCCGACAGACGCTGGATCTGGCGGCGCAGCTCGCGCGCCGTGGAGGCGGTCTCGAACTGGGCAGCGGTCAGGCGTGCGCGGTCCGCTTCGGGTTGGCGCAACGGCGTTAGACCCTGGAAGACCGGTGCTTCGATGCGCAGGCCGATGCTTGAGTCGCTGACCATGTCGTCGTTCGACTCATAGCGTGAGCTGGTCGCCTCCAGACGCAGTTCCGGCCAGCGCTCGGCCTCGCTCAGGCTCAGGGCGTGGCGCGCGGCATCCTGCTGACTGACATGACTGCGATAGGCCGGCGCGTTGGTGATGGCGGCATCGGTGGTGGCGGGATCGCGGGCCAGATCCGCCACGAGCGGCAGAGGTGGCGGGGCGCTCAGGGCAACATCCCTGAAGGAGCGGCCGCTGAGTATCTCGAGCTCCTGACGGGCGGTGTCGGCATCGCCCTGCAGACGTGCCAGCCACTCGCGGGCACTGGCAAGATCAACGGCGGCCCGGTCCAGTTCGACCCGATCCCCATAGCCAGAGAAGGTGCGGTCATTGGCCAGACGCTCGAGGCTTTCGAGCTTCTCGATGTAATCGCGCACCCGGCGCATCATGGCGCGGTTGGCACCGAGATCGATATAGGCGGTGATCGCCTCCTGCGCGACTTCCATGCGGGTCTGA
>NZ_JASSPL010000032.1:0-760 GCF_030264805.1 Cobetia sp. LC6
CGAGCCGGTGATGAACTGGTCGCGATAGCTGCTGCGCAGGCGTTCGCCGCTGCGCGCCTGCTGATCCAGCGCCTTGATACGTGCCTCGACCGCGGGCTGACTGGCTGACAGACGCTTTATCTGGCGGCGTAGCTCGCGGGCGGTGGAGGCGGTCTCGAACTGGGCGGCGGTCAGGCGTGCGCGGTCCGCTTCGGGCTGGCGCAACGGCGTCAGGCCCTGGAAGACCGGGGCCTCGATGCGCAGACCGATGCTGGAGTCGCTGACCATGTCGTCGTTCGACTCATAGCGTGAGCTGGTCGCCTCCAGACGCAACTCCGGCCAGCGCTCGGCCTCGCTCAGGCTCAGGGCGTGGCGCGCGGCATTCTGCTGGCTGACACGACTGCGATAGGCCGGCGCGTTGGTGATGGCGGCATCGGTGGTGACGGGGTCGTGCGCCAGATCCGCCACGATCGGCAGGGGCGGCGGGGCGCTCAGGGCAACATCCCTGAAGGAGCGGCCGCTGAGTATCTCGAGTTCCTGACGGGCGGTGTCGGCATCGCCCTGCAGACGTGCCAGCCACTCGCGGGCGCTGGCAAGATCAACGGCGGCCCGGTCCAGTTCGACCCGATCCCCATAGCCCGAGAAGGTGCGGTCATTGGCCAGACGCTCGAGGCTTTCGAGCTTCTCGATGTAATCGCGTACCCGGCGCATCATGGCGCGGTTGGCACCGAGATCGATATAGGCGGTGATCGCCTCCTGCGCGACTTCCATGCGGGTCTGA
>NZ_JASSPL010000033.1:0-725 GCF_030264805.1 Cobetia sp. LC6
AGAAGGTGCCATCCTCGCCCACTTCAGTGGTGGCGACCGGGTTGCCATTGCCATCGGTGATCTCGACGGTCGCACCTGGCTCGCCGGTACCGGTGAGGGTGGTGCCGTCGGTGTCATTCAGGGTCGGCGTGTCGGTGACGGTGTCTTTGACGCTGTCAGCCGTGAATTCAGCCGCGTTATTGCTGTTGTCAGTGACGGTCAGCGTCGCGGTCAGTTCGCCTTCGGCCAGACCAGACAGGTCCTGGCCCGCGACTGTCAGGTTAGTGCCCTCGACCGTGATATCGGCGGTGTCGACGGTGACGGAACCACCTTCGCCGTCGGTGATCACTAGCTGGACGTTGCCGCTGTCGAGGCCCTCCTCGATGGTGCCGGACAGGGTGACGTTGCCGATTTCGTCGGCATTCAGGAAGCCGTCGTCACCATCGCCGAAGGCAATGCTGTTCTCGCCTGCCGCCGGCGGGGTGGTGTCAGTGGCGGTATCGACGATGACGGAGTTGGACGGATCACTGGTGTTGCCGGCCAGATCAGTCGCGGTGGCCGTCAGTTCGGTGCCGTCTTCCGGCATCGGGTCGAGCTCGACCAAGAAGGTGCCATCCTCGCCCACTTCAGTGGTGGCGACCGGGTTGCCATTGCCATCGGTGATCTCGACGGTCGCACCCGGCTCACCGGTGCCGGCGAGGGTCGTGCCATCGGTCTCTTCGAGCACTGGGGCTTCGGGCGCAGTG
>NZ_JASSPL010000034.1:0-691 GCF_030264805.1 Cobetia sp. LC6
ACCCGGCGCATCATGGCGCGGTTGGCACCGAGATCGATATAGGCGGTGATCGCCTCCTGCGCGACTTCCATGCGGGTCTGATCCAGGGTGTCACGCTCGACATTCTGCTCTGCCTTGCGCTGCTCGACCTCGGCCTCCACCTGGCCCCAGTCGTACAGCATCTGGCTCAGCGTGAGGCGATACCCGCCTTCGGTGAAGTTGTCCTCGGTGCCGACACTGCTCTCCAGGCGCGGCCAATAGCCATCCTCGGCGATCTCGATCTCTGTCCCCGCGGCACGCACATTGGCCTGAGCGGCCTCGATGCGAGGGTCATGGGCAAGCACATCGCTCAGCACGGAGGTGAGATCGCGATTCGTCTGGGCAGTGGCCGGGAGGGGTGCTGAAAGCCCGGCGGAGATGACACAGATGGCGATGCAACGCTTCGTCGCTGGCATGCGCGCAAGTGTTGCCTGTCTGTGGGCAGACGGGCAACGAAATAGGGTGGGCATCATGTGACTCCTTGTCTTCAGAGTGTCCTCTGAAGTGCTGCGTCATCCTGACGCTCTAGTGTTTCTGAATCATGCTGATCATCAAGGGAGGTGCCCCTTGCGGGGCACCTCGATCAGGCTTATCCGTTGCTGGTATTCACGGTCACGTCTTGATCGATATACAGCGTTGCCTCACCAAGCTGATAAGTATCATACGTCGTGCC
>NZ_JASSPL010000035.1:0-680 GCF_030264805.1 Cobetia sp. LC6
TTGGTGACCAACTGCTCCAACAACTACGGCCCGTACCATTTCCCTGAGAAGCTCATCCCGCTGATGATCCTGAATGCTCTGGCAGGCAAGTCGTTGCCGGTGTATGGCGATGGCAAGCAGGTGCGTGACTGGTTGTATGTGGAAGACCACGCCCGGGCGCTGATCAAGGTCGCCACCGAAGGTAAGATCGCCGAGACGTACAACATCGGTGGTCATAACGAGAAGCAGAACATCGAAGTCGTCAAGACATTGTGTGCATTGCTGGAAGAGCTGGTACCCGAGAAACCCGCTGGCATTGCCAAGTACGAAGACCTGATCAGTTACGTGACGGATCGGCCCGGCCACGATGTGCGCTATGCCATCGATGCCGCCAAGATCGAATGCGAGCTGGGCTGGGTGCCACAGGAAACCTTCGAGACAGGCCTGCGCAAGACGGTCGAGTGGTATCTGGCCAATGAGAGCTGGTGGCAGCGCGTGCAGGATGGCAGCTATCGTGGTGAACGTCTGGGCACCGGGAGCTGATGATGACGACTTCCCATCGCTATGGTCGCATTCTGATTCTGGGGGGCAATGGCCAGGTCGGATTTGAGTTGCAACGCAGCTTCGCTCCCTTCGGTGAGGTGCATGCGCCGCACCGCAGCGACATCGATGTCAGTGATCTTGACGCTGTCGCCGCACTG
>NZ_JASSPL010000036.1:0-648 GCF_030264805.1 Cobetia sp. LC6
GTGAGCGCGCCGTCTGGCGAGTTCACGCTGACAGTTGATACTTCAGCACCGGATGCGCCGGTTCTGTCCGAGACCGATGGCGAGACGGCCAATGGCAGCGCCGAGGCCGGTGGCACCGTCGAAGTCACCAATGGTGATGGCGATCTGCTGGGTACCGGCACTGTTGCCGATGACGGCACGTTCAGCATCACGCTGTCTCCGAAGCAGGAGGCCGGCGCTGAGCTGACCGCCACTGTCACTGACGCCGCGGGCAACGAAAGCCCGGTCTCCGACGCCCTGGTGGTGCCGGAAGCTGCAGATGTCACTGCCCCCAACACCCCGACCATCGCCTCCGCCACGGATGATGTGGAAGCCGTGACCGGTACCCTCACCTCCGGCGACAGCACCAATGACGCGACGCCAACGCTGACCGGCAGCGCCGAAGCCAGCAGCACCGTCACCATCACCCACAACGGCGAAGTCGTTGATAGCGTGACGGCCGATGCCAATGGCGCCTGGAACTACACCCCGAGCACTGATCTCACCGAAGGTGATCACGTCTTCAGCGTCACCGCGACCGATGCCGCTGGCAACGAAAGTGCAGCCTCTGGCGAGTTCACCCTCACCGTCGATACTGCTGCGCCGGATGCGCCAGTCCTGTCCGAGACC
>NZ_JASSPL010000037.1:0-569 GCF_030264805.1 Cobetia sp. LC6
GAGAGCACGCTGCGCTCACCGGTCTCGATGTCGACCGTGGCGACCATGCCCGGCTTGATCGGCAGCGTCTCGCCGTTGTGCTCAAGCGCCGCGGTCTCGCTGCTGACCAGCACGCGATAGTAGCTTTCCTCGCCGCGTGGCGTTTCCTCCTCCAGCGTGTCCGAACTGATGCGCTCCACCTTGCCCTCCAACGTGCCGTATACCGCATAGTCGTAGGCACTGATGCGGATCGTCGCCGGCATGCCCGGGGCGATGAAGGCGACATCCTGCGGGCGAATGCGCGTCTCGAACACCAGAGTGTCCTCCAGCGGCGTGATCTGCATGATCTCCTCGCCGGGCGGAATCACGCCGCCACGCGTGGTGATGGCGATATTGTTGACCACCCCGCGCACCGGCGAGAGCAGCCGGGTACGGTCCAGCTGGTCGCGGCGCTGCACGCTGGTTTCCTCGAGGGCGGCCAGTTCGGATTTCTTGTCGGCAAGCTCGGCGTAGGCGTCCTGCAGATAGGTATTGCGGATCTCGGCCTGACGACCCTTGAGCTCGGCGATCTCGCGATCCAGCTTGAGCAT
>NZ_JASSPL010000038.1:0-568 GCF_030264805.1 Cobetia sp. LC6
CAACACCAGTGATCCGTCCAACTCCGTCATCGTCGATACCGCCACTGACACCACCCCGCCGGCGGCAGGCGAGAACAGCATCGCCTTCGGCGATGGTGACGACGGCTTCCTAAATGCCGACGAAATCGGCAACGTCACCCTGTCCGGCACCATCGAGGACGGCCTGGACAGCGGCAACGTCCAGCTGGTGATCACCGACGGCGAAGGTGGCTCCGTTACCATCGACACCGCCGATATCACGGTCGAGGGCACTAACCTGATAGTCGCGGGCCAGGACCTGTCCGGTCTGGCCGAAGGCGAACTGACCGCGACGCTGACAGTCACCGATAACGCCGGCAATTCCGCCGAGTTCTTAGACACATCGACTAAAGACACAACGTCGCCGGGCGGCGAAGGCGGCACGGATGCGCCGGTCCTCACCATCGATGAAGCCGCCGATGGCGTGACCGCTGCCGAACTGGCCGATGGCCTGCAGACCAGCGTCACCCTCACCACCGGCACAGAAGAAGGTGACACCGTCACCGTGACCCTGGACGACGGCAACGGCGGCACCATCACCGGTGAAGCC
>NZ_JASSPL010000039.1:0-527 GCF_030264805.1 Cobetia sp. LC6
TAGGGGAACCTGGGGCTGGA
This sequence comes from Cobetia sp. LC6, assembly GCF_030264805.1. Classification (NCBI taxonomy): domain Bacteria; kingdom Pseudomonadati; phylum Pseudomonadota; class Gammaproteobacteria; order Oceanospirillales; family Halomonadaceae; genus Cobetia; species Cobetia sp. LC6. The sequence continues at coordinate 21 of NZ_JASSPL010000039.1, forward strand.
TCACCTCCTTATCGACACTGTCTATCGCTCGCGGCAAGTGCTCACAACGAATTACCTGATCAAGTTAGTTTATCGAGTAGTAGTGTCGGGTCTGTAGCTCAGTTGGTTAGAGCGCACCCCTGATAAGGGTGAGGTCGGCAGTTCAAATCTGCCCAGACCCACCAAAAGCTTCGTGCTTTTGTCGACACGGTTTTGCCGACTTTTGGGGCCATAGCTCAGCTGGGAGAGCGCCTGCCTTGCACGCAGGAGGTCAGCGGTTCGATCCCGCTTGGCTCCACCATGAAAGTCCGGTTTGGCTTCTACTACCTGATAACGCTGCACAGTCCACAGTGACAAGCATATCGCCTTCCTCGTGAAGGTTGTGTGACTTCTCACTGTTCTCTGAACAGCCGCTCTTTAACAATGTGAATCATGCTGACGATGGACTGTGCGCCAAGCACATCTCCATCAAACGATATGTCGGAGAGGTCCGACAGATTCGTAATCCTTGACAGACCCCTTGGGGTT